>NZ_JAKTNR010000001.1:374656-399406 GCF_022760855.1 Thermus albus | reverse complement strand
TTCCTGGAAACAGCCCAGCAGGAGGCGGCTCGGCTCCTCCGAAACCTCTCCCCCAGCTAAGGGCATGGAGCGTATCCCCCGCCTGGTCCTGGCTGCCCCCCACTCGGGGGCGGGGAAGACCACGGTGGCCCTGGCCCTTATCGGGGCCTTAGGGGAAAGGGGCCTAAGGGTTCAGCCCTTCAAGGTAGGGCCGGACTACATGGACCCCACCCACCTCGGTCACGGGCGAAGCCCGTACATTGGGGCGGCCTCGGGCCGCAAGGTGTACAACCTGGATGGCTTCTTCCTGGATGGGGAAGGCCTCCTCGCCCTCTTCCAGCACGGGGCCAGGGGAGCGGACCTGGCCCTGGTGGAGGGGGTGATGGGCCTCTTTGACGGAAAGGACCCTTGGGGCAAGGTGGGTTCCACGGCCCAGGTGGCCAAGCTCCTTCAGGCCCCTGTGGTCCTGGTGGTGGACGCCTCCGCCATGGCGGGCTCCATCGCACCCCTGGCCGAGGGCTTCCGGCGCTTTGACCCGGAGGTCCGGGTGGTGGGGGTCTTCGCCAACCGGGTAGGCGGGGTACGGCACGCCGAACTCCTGCGGGAGGCCCTTGTCCGGGTAGGCCTGCCCCTTTTGGGCTGGCTTCCCCAGGACCCTGCCTTGGAGATTCCCGAGCGGCACCTGGGCCTGGTGCTGGCGGGGGAGGTGGAGCCTCCCCTTAAGGCCCTTGTCCAGGCGGCGACCTTGGATCTCGAGGGCCTCCTCCGCCTGGCCCAAGAGGCGGAACCCCTTCCCCAAGTGCCTCCTTTCTTGCCCGAAAGCCACCCCCCCCAGGTGGCCGTGGCCTACGCCTGGGACCAGGCGTTTCGCTTCTACTACCCTGAGGGCCTGGAGCTTTTGCAGGCCTTGGGGGCGGAGCTCATTCCCTTTAGCCCCCTTCAGGACCCCGCCTTGCCCAAGGCCCAGGCCCTTCTTTTAGGAGGTGGCTACCCGGAGCTCTTTGCCCAGGAGCTTGCGCAAAACCAACCCCTGCTGGAAGCCATCCGCGGGTTCCCAGGCCCCGTCGTGGCCGAGTGCGGAGGGTACATCTACCTCTCCCGAGGCCTTTGGATAGGGGACAGGTTCTTCCCTATGGTGGGCCTGGTCCCTGGGGAAGCCCGCATGGGCCAGGGACCGGTCCTGGGCTACCGGGAGGTGGAGGCCTTAAGGGGCAATCCGCTAGCCCAAAAGGGCGAGGTTCTCAAGGGGCACGAGTTCCACTATGCCCGCATGGAACCTTCCATGAGCCCCGCTTGGCGGCGGGTGGGAGGGCAGGGGGTGGAGGGCTACACGGATGGCCGCATTCTGGGAAGCTTTGTCCACCTCTATCTCCCTGCCAGGCCGGAGGGAGCCCGGAGGTTTCTTGCTTGGGCAAAGGAGGGCCCCGGTTCCCCTCGAGGTTCCTGAAGGGGGTTGGATATCCCTGCCGAAAGCGGTTTCTGGGCCTAGATTCCTTCTCGGAGGATGGGTAGGAGCTCTGGCCGCACCAGCTCGGGGGGCGGGGTCTTGCCTTCCCTTAAAAGGGATCGCACCATGGTCATGCTGATGCTTAGCCGCTTGTCCCGGTGCGCTTCTGGACAGGTTCTTTCCGAGGCCATGCCCCCACAGACCAGGCAGTGGAAGACCGCCCCCACCTTGATGATCTCGATTCCCAGGGGGGGAAGCTGGTCAAAGATGCGGTGAGCAGCGTAAGGATTGTAAAAATCCCCGACCCCTGCGTGGTCCCTACCCACCAGGAAGTGGGTGGCCCCGAAGTTCTTGCGCACCAGGGCGTGGAAGACCGCCTCCTTAGGCCCGGCGTAGCGCATGGGGGTGGCGAGGCCAAAAAGGGCTACCCGATCCCGGGGTAAGAAACCCTCGATGAGGGCCTGGTAGGCCTTCACGATCACCCCTGTGGGGAAGTCGTCCTCCTTCTTAGCCCCCAGGATGGGGTGGACCAGGACGCCATCGCCCAGCTCCAGCCCCAGCCGGATCAGATACTCGTGGGCCCGGTGGGGGGCGTTGCGGGTTTGGAAGGCCACCACCTTCCGCCAACCCTTTCGTTGGAAAAGGCCCCGCACCTCGTCCGGGGTTTTTTCCAGGGCCCCTCGAGGCCTCCAGGCCAGAACTTCCACCCTTCCTCCGAGGGCGTAGGAGCCTTTGCTTAAGAGCCTCCTCACCCCGGGATGGACCTCGCTTTCCGTACCGAAGACCTGACGGGCCAAAGCCTTTAGGTCCAGTTCGTAGGCTTCCTCCACTTCCAGCGCAGCTACCGGTCTCCCCCTGTGCACCAAGACCACCCGTTCCCCCTTACCCATCCGGGGCTTCTCCCGGAGCTGAAGGAGAATGGGAATGGTCCAAACCTCCCCCGAGGGAAGCCGCATCTCGTAGGCCACGGAGAGGGCTTCCTCCTGGGTCATAAAGCCATGCAAGGGGTGGAAGGCCCCCGTGGCCAGGTTCTCCAGGTCTAACCTCTCGTCCTCACCAATTTCCACCTGGGGTAGGGTTGTCTCCATCTTCTAAACCTCCACCTTCGCCAGGGATGCCGAGGCCTCCTTGGTGCATGGTCTGAAGAGCCTCACCACTTCCCCCAGCACCCATACCGCTGGAGCGGTAATCTCCACCTTCCCCGCTGCCACCTCCTTCAGGGTGGCCCATACCTTCCTCTCCTTTAGGGTGGTGGCCTCCATGACGAACAGGCCGGGTTCATCCGCCCTCCTCCCCAGCCGGATGAGCTCTTGGGCGATCCAGGCCCGCCTTTTCACCCCCATGAGGACCACCAGGGTGGGCACGTGGATGAAGGGGCTGAGGTCTGGGTACCCACCCCCATCCAAAACGCCCGAGACCACGGCGAACCCTGAGCTCAGGCCGCGGTGGGTGAGAGGAAGCCCCGTGGCCAACACGCTGCTCACCCCTGGTACCACCTCCACCTCCACCCCATGGGAAGCTAGGAAGAGGGCTTCCTCTCCGCCTCTACCGAATACGAAGGGATCCCCGCCCTTGAGCCGGACCACGAAGGGAAAGGCCTGGGCGTAGTGAAGAAGGAGGCGGTGGATGGCCTCTTGCTTGTGGCTTTCCCCCTGCCCCTTTCCCACATCTACCTTTTTCCCGCCTATCAAGGAGAGGACCCTCTCGTCCAAGAGCCGGTCGTGCAGAACCACAGGGGCCTCCCTTAGGAGCCGGTAGGCCTTCAGGGTGAGGAGCTCCGGGTCCCCTGGCCCAGCCCCCACCAGGTAGACCCTACCCATGGGCCACCCCCCGGTAGACCAGCTGGGCGCCGATGAAAAGGAGCCAGATTAGAAGGGCAACCCGGAAGGGTTCCTTGGGGACCCTGGTGGCCAGGAGGGCTCCCAGTATAGCCCCCACCACCCCGCCCATGCTTAGGGGAAGGAGGGTTTCCGAGTCCACCTGGCCGAAGTGCAGGTGGACTCCGCCGCCCACTAGGGCCAGGGCCAGGCCATAGAGGATGTCCGTGCCCACCACCTGCTGGGGGGTAAGCCGAGTGGCGTAGAGGAGAAGGAGGGTGCCAAGCGCCCCGGCTCCCGCGGAGGAAAACCCTACCTCGAGGCCGATCCCGAAGGCAGCCGGAGGCAGGAGCCAGGGCTTTTTCCTGGCCGTGGATAGGCGGACGAGGGTGCGGTACAGGGCAAGCCCAGCCGAGAGGACCACGGTGAGCCCCACCAGGAGAAGGACCAAATCCCTAGCGCCCTTGAGGTGGACGAGTAGCAGGCTGCCCAGAAGGACACCGGGGAGCCCCCCCACAAGAAGGAGGCCGAGGGCGTTTGCCGAGACCTGGCCCCGTGAAAGGTAGACGAGCCCGGCCGGGACCTTTACGAGAAAACCGAAGAGCAACGCGGTGCCCACCGCCACCTCCGGGGGCAGGCCCAAGGCCAGGATGAGGAGAGGGGCGGTTACGGTGCCGGCTCCCACCCCGGTAACCCCGATGGCGAAAGCGATGAGGAAGCCCAGAAGCAAGGCCATCTACTCCTCCTTGCCATGCAGGTGGATGCCGCACTCCAGCTTCCCCTTGCCCGCCCAGCGGCCGGAGCGGGGGTCCTTGGGGTCCAAGGGCTTGGCCGTGCAAGGGGCACAGCCGATGGAGAGATAACCTTGGTCGTAAAGGGGGAGGTAGGGGAGGTCAGCTACAGCCAGGTAGGCAAAGACCTCCTTTAGGGTCCAGTCGTATAGGGGGCTTACCTTCCTCAGGCGGTGGCCGCTGGGGAGGATGGCCTCCTCTAGAGGCTTCAGATTGGCCCGGGTGGGGGATTGTTCCCGCCTGAGGCCTGTAAACCAGGTGTCGTAGCCCTCCAGGGCCTGGAAAAGGGGTTCCACCTTGCGCATTTGGCAGCAACGGGCTGGATCGGTCTCGTAAAGCTTCCCGTAGAGCTTCTCCTGCTCCTCCCGAGAGAGATTGGGAGTGAGGTTGACAAGCCGGAAGCCCAGCCGTTCCCTTAGCTCATCCCGGTAGGCGTAGACCTCGGGGAAGTGGTAGCCGGTGTCCAGGAAGAGGACGGGAACATCGGGCCTTTCGCCTAGGAGGAGGTGTAGCATTGCCACATCCTCTGCCTGGAAGCTGCAGGTGAAGCAGGGAGCCTGGCTACCGGCTAGCGCCTCCTGGATGATGGCCTTTGCCGCCTCTACCTTGTCCATGCCCTAGCCCTCCCTTAGCGCTTCTTCCACCTTGGCTTTGGCCCTATCCAGACCCTTTTCCGGGTCCAGGTCCAGCTCTTCTAAGACTAGGTCTACGATGCGGTACCAAAGCTGCCTGCGTTCAGCGAAGTCCGGGATTTGCGCTATCCTGGGCCTTAGGCTCCGCAGGTAGGCCACGACTTCCCCGTACTCCCTCCCCCAAAGGTTCCCCAGGCGCTCCTTAAGCCGCACCGCTAGGGCCGGGGCAGCACCGGAGGTGGAGAGGGCCACCACCAGTTCCCCCCTCCTCAGCACGGCCGGGAGGATGGCGGTGGCGTTTTCCGGGTCGTCCACGGCTACAAGGAATACCCTTCGCCTTTCCGCCTCCGCCTTAACCTGGGGGTGTATGGACCTATCCTGGGGATGGCTCACCACCAGGTAGAACCCCTCTAGGTCACCTTCCCGGTAAGCCCGGGGAATCCAGCGAATCCTACCCTCCCTCGCCATGGCCGCCAGGCCATGGCGGTCCGGGCCCGTTGCCTCGGCCAAGACCGTGACCCGGGCCTGGGCCTCCAGGAGGGCTCTTAGCTTGGCCTCCGTCTCCGGCCCGCCAGCGATGAGGAGTACGGGCCTATCCCTTAGGTCCAGCATGAGGGGGAAGTAGGTCATACCACCTCCCGCAAAGCGCGCAAAAACCCTTGCAACATGCTTCCCAGCCTTTCCTGTTGGTCCACGTAAAACGGAGCTACCCCCCATTCCCTTAGGGCATCCGCGGTAACCCTGCCCACGGCAACAGCTCTCACCCCTCGCCGAAAGGCTTCCTTAAGTCCTTCTGGATTCCTAGCTCCTTCAAAGAGGAACTCCACCTGGATGGCGGCCACAAAGGCTACCGCATCCACCCCACCGGCAAGGATGCCCTCCTCCAAAAGGTGGATGCCCTTGGGGTCCGGCAGGTGGCGGTAAGGCATGAGGGAAAGGACACGGTAGCCCTTTTCTTCCAGGACCTTTTCCAGAAGGGGGAGGGGCTTGCCGTAGAGCTGGAGGGCAGCTGCCCCGGGCCCTTCGGGAAGCAGGGGGACGAGGCTTAGGCTGGTGCCGTCCCCCACCCCGTGGGGAGGATGCCCCAGTTCCCTTAGGGTCCTGGCCGCCTTGGTTCCCCGGGCTAGGCGGTGGGCTCGGCGCAGGCTACCCTCGAGGTCCAGCCCTAAAGCCCTTCCCCCCTCCAGGAGCTCCCTCACACCCACCCCGGTGGTGGCCAGGAACAGGTCTACCCCTGAGGCCAGCCGCCAAAGGGCATCCCAGTACTCGGGCACGGGTACCTTCTCCGTGGCCTGCACGGGGAAAAGGAGGGGGGTGAAGCCTAGCTTTTTCGCTAGGACCTTGAACTCCTCCCTCCTCCTGAAACCGGTATAGGCCAGTCGCATGCCCTTGCCTCCCGGTTACGCTATACGGCGCACTCTCCCCGCCCCAGGCTCACCTGGAAAACCTCCCCTTCCGCTCCCAGATCCTCGTAGAACCCCGGGGCCTCCTCGTAAGGGGGGATCTCCTGAAGATCGGCCAGAAGGGGCTTGAAGGAGGCTACCCCTACCCGGTCTAGGAAGGCTTGGAAGTTTTCCCCCTCCTGCCGTTCCTGCTGGTAGCGCCTAAGGATCCTTTCCACCGCCTCTGGAGTGCGCCTCGCGGGAATGCGGGCCACGATCTGGCCGAAGCGAGCTTCCCCTTCCCGAGTGCGCCCGCCCAGGAGCAGGGTGTAATGGGGAACCTCCCTCTCCCCCACCTTGCGGCTGGACCCATAGAAGCCGATGTCGGCGATGTGGTGCTGGCCGCAGGAGTTTGGGCAGCCGGAGATCTTCATGGCGATGGGTCTTAGCCCGGGGTCGCGGACCAGGGGAAGGTTTGCCAAGTGGGCCTCGAGGGCTTGCGCCAGGCCCCGGGAGTGGGTGATGGCCAGGTTACAGGTATCGGCCCCGGGGCAGCGGGTGATGTCCAGGATGGTATGGGCCTGGGGAGAGGCTAGACCGGCCTGCAAAAGGGCTTCGTAGAGCCCGCCCAAGGCTTCCTCCGGCACAAAGCGGAGGAGGAGGTTCTGGCTGATGGCGCTTCGCACCTCGCCGGCATAGGTTTCGGCGATTGCCGCCAGGGCCCTAAGCCCCTTGGGTGTGATGTCCCCCAAGGGGAGGCGAACGGTGACGGTATAGTACCCCTCCTGCTTCTGGCGGAAGAGGTTGGTGCGGCGCCACTCGTCAAACCCCGGGGCAAAGGAGAAGGGTTTTCTTGGGGGGGAGGGTAGGGGAGGAGGCGAGGAGTCCTGGGGCGGCTGCCAGGCCTTGAGATCCTCCCCGCTGGCGGTTAACTTCACGATGCGCCTTTCCTCCCGCACCGCCTCGCGAAAGGCGGCGATCCCCCACTTCTTGACCAGGAACTTAAGCCGGGCCTGGGTTAGGACCTTGCGGTTGCCATGGCGGTCAAAGAGGCGGAGAACGGCTAGGATGGTGGGGAGAAGGTCCTCCTCTGGGGTGAAGGGCTCCAAGGGCTCGGCGCTCATGGGAGCAGCCCCCAGGCCCCCACCCACGTAGAGGCGGAAGCCTCTTTTGCCCCCCTCCAACGCCGCCACCGCTCCAATGTCGTGGATGGGGGTGCGGGCGTGGTCGGTGCCGCATCCCTCAAAGGCGATCTTGAACTTACGGGGCAGGTTCTGCCCCACGGGGTGGCGGAGGAAGTAGCGGTAGGTGGCCTCGGCGTAAGGGGTCACGTCGAAGGGTTCCTCGGGGGAGACCCCGGCAAAGGGGCAGCAGGTGATGGCCCGGATGGAGTGGCCGCAGGCCTCGCGGGTGGTGAGGCCTACCCGGTTTACCTTGCGCAAAAGCTCCGGTAGGTACCTGCGGTGCACATGGTGTAGCTGGACCGCCTGACGGGTGGTCACGTGGGCCAGGCGGTTCTCTGCGTACTGCTCGGCCACCTCCGCCAAGACCCTTAGCGCCTCCGGGCTGATCCGCCCCGCAGGAAGCTTGATGCGGACCATATGATGCTCGGGCCTACCCCGGATGCCGTAGATGCCGTTTTTTAAGCGGTAGACCCTGAAATCCTCAGGGTCTTCCTCCCCCGCCTCGAGGCGGGGGATCATGGCCTCCAGGTAGCGGATCTCCGCTTCCGCCTGGTTTAGGCTCCTTCCTTTCTCAAACAAGGTCTCGCCCATTGCGCCTCCTTCCCCCGAAAGGGGGCTGGCGGCATAGTATACCATTGAGTCTATGAAAGTCAAGGGTATGTGCGAGGATCCATGGGGGTAGACCATAAGCTCTCCCATAAGCATCTGCTTGGCAGGGGAGGCCTCGGGGTGTCAGAGGATTCCGCGAGCGGGACCCCACGCCTCGGGCATGCTATAATCAAAGGGCAGGCTAGGGGTGCCCCAAGCGAGGGGCTGAGAGCTGGGTCTCTCCCAGCAACCCTTAGAACCTGATCCGGGTAATGCCGGCGGAGGGAAGCCTATGCGGAGGAAACCTCACCACAATTCGCTGCCCCTTCCTCGGAGCGCTTGGGCTCGGACCCCTCGCCTTTTGCATTAACCCGGGCTGAACGCGCCGAGGAGGTGGAAGCTTGCTGGGAAGGCTTTATTTGGTGGTAACCCCTAGGCCCGGTTGGTCCTTTGGGGAGATCTTAGACCGCACGGAAAGAGCCTTGGCGGGCGGGGTAGAGGTGGTGCAGCTCCGGGCCAAGGACTGGGAGGCCAGGCCCATCCTGGAGCTAGGGGAAAGGATGCTCTCCCTAGCCCGGCGCTACGGGGCGCCCTTCTTCCTCAACGACCGGCCGGACCTGGCGGCCCTCCTGGGAGCCGATGGGGTGCACCTGGGGCAGGGGGACCTTACACCCCAGGAAGCCCGTCGCTTTTTCTCCGGCATGGTGGGCCGCTCCACCCACGCCCCTGAGCAGGCCCGGAAAGCCTTGGAGGAGGGTGCCGACTACCTCTCCGTGGGGCCGGTCTGGGAAACCCCCACCAAGCCGGGAAGGCCCGCCGCCGGCCTGGCCTATGTGCGCTGGGCCAGGGAAAACCTTCCGGAAAAGCCCTGGTACGCCATCGGCGGCATCACCCTGGAGAACCTGGACGAGGTTTTGCAAGCCGGGGCAAGCCGGGTGGTGGTGGTGCGGGCCATCCTGGATGCGGAAAACCCGGAAAAGGCAGCGCGGGCTTTTCGGGAGAGGCTTTATGGTGTGGCTTAACGGCGAGGCCAAGCCCTTGGAAGGAAAGACGCTTAGGGAGGTCCTGGAGGAGCTGGGTGTGGAGCCATCCCGGGTGGCGGTCTTGCTCAACGAGGAGGCCTACCCGGGGCGGGAGCTTCCCCACCGCGTCCTGAGGGAAGGGGATGTGGTGGAGGTGGTCACCCTCATGCAAGGAGGCTAGATGGACACCTGGAAGGTAGGGGATACCGAGCTTAAAAGCCGCCTCATCCTGGGCTCGGGCAAGTTCAAGGACTTTGGGGTGATGCGGGAGGCCATTAGGGCTTCAGGGGCCGAGGTGGTCACCGTGGCCATCCGCCGGGTGGAGGCCAGGATGCCCGGGCATGTGGGACTCCTGGAGGCCCTGGAGGGGGTTAGGCTTCTCCCCAACACCGCCGGGGCCAAAACCGCGGAGAAGGCCCTTAGGATTGCCCGGTTGGGCCGGGTCCTCACGGGGGAGAGGTGGGTGAAACTGGAAGTGATCCCC
Organism: Thermus albus; assembly: GCF_022760855.1. Lineage (NCBI taxonomy): Bacteria > Thermotogati > Deinococcota > Deinococci > Thermales > Thermaceae > Thermus > Thermus albus. Next base: position 390,080 of record NZ_JAKTNR010000001.1, on the reverse strand, counting down.
GATCCCAGCTATCTCCTTCCCGACCCCCTAGAGACCCTGAAGGCGGCGGAAAAGCTTCTGGAGGAAGGTTTCACGGTCCTCCCCTATATCGGCCCCGACCTGGTCGTGGCCAAGAGGCTTGCGGCGCTGGGCACGGCCACGGTGATGCCCTTGGCGGCCCCCATCGGCTCCGGCTGGGGGGTGCGGACCCGAGCTCTTTTGGAGCTCTTTGCCCGGGAGAAGGCCTCCCTTCCCCCGGTGGTGGTGGACGCGGGGCTGGGCCTACCCTCCCATGCGGCGGAGGTGATGGAGATGGGCCTGGATGCGGTACTGGTCAACACCGCCATCGCCGAGGCCAAGGACCCCGTGGCCATAGCCGAGGCCTTCCGCTTGGCGGTGGAGGCGGGGAGGAAGGCGTACCTGGCGGGGCCCATGCGGCCCAGGGAGGGGGCGAGCCCCTCGAGCCCCACGGAGGGCGTTCCGTTGGGAGGGGTTAGCCGGTGAAGGCGGACGCCATCGTGGTGGGGGCCGGCATCATCGGGGCCCTGGCGGCCTATGAGCTTCGGAAGCGGGGGCTTTCCGTCCTCCTCCTGGATGCCGGCAAGGAAGGGGCCGCCACCCTGGCCAGCGCGGGCATGCTGGCCCCCTACCCCGAGGGGCTTTCCGGGGAGGTGCTTCAGGCCGCCCTCTTGGGCCTGGAGTACTACCCCATCCTCATGGAGGACCTTAGGGGTTGGGGCTTAGAGGTGGAGGCGGGCTTTTCCGGTACCCAGGTGGTGGCCCTCACCCAGGGCGAGGAGGAGGCCTGGGAGGCCAGAGAACCCCTTTCCTACCCGGTGCGAGGTGGAAGAAAGGTGCGCACCTTCCCCGGGGGATACGTGCATCCCAGAAGGCTACGGGAGGCCTTGCTGAAGGCCCTGGCCTCCATGGACACCCCTCTTATCCAGGCGGAGGTGGAAAGGGTGGAGCCGGGGCGGGTCCAGGGGCGGGGCAGGGAAGGGGCGTTTTCCGCCCAGGCCAGGCGCACCCTCCTGGCGGTGGGGGCCTGGGCCGGGCGGTTTGGCCTTAGGGTGCGCCCCCTAAAGGGGGAGGCCCTGGTCCTGGTGGGGCCTCCTGAGGCCCAGCCCCCTCAGCCCCTTTTTGCCGGGGAGGGTTATCTCCTCCCCCGGGAAGGGGGGGTGTACGTGGGGGCCACCAGCCGGGAAGGGTGGGCCCCAGGGGTGGACCTCTTTGGGCTACGGTGGCTTGCAGACTACGCCCATGAGCGCTTTCCAGAGCTGGAAGGGGCGCGCTTTAGGGAAGCCCTTTGGGGGTATAGGCCGGTGGGGGAGCTCTTCGTGGGCCAGGTGGAGGAGGGCGTATGGGCGGCGGTGGGCCACGGGAGGAATGGGGTCCTCCTGGCCCCTTGGACGGCCAAAAGGATTCTGGAACTCATGGGGGTGGAACCATGACCCAGCTGGAAGCGGCGAGAAAAGGCATCGTCACCGAGGAGATGGCCTATGTGGCCGAAAAGGAGGGGGTTTCCCCGGAAGTGGTGCGGGAAGGGGTGGCTTCGGGCCGGATCGTAATCCCCCGGAACCCCAACCACCGCACCCTTAAGGACTTCAAGGGGATCGGGGAGGGGCTTAGCGTGAAGGTGAACGCCAACCTGGGCACCTCCTACGATTACGTGAACCTGGAGGAGGAGGTGGCGAAGGCCCAGGTGGCCATCCGCTATGGGGCGGATACCATCATGGACCTCTCCACGGGAGGGGACCTAAGGGCCATAAGGGAGCGGATCCTCGAGGTGGCCACGGTCCCCTTGGGTACCGTGCCCATCTACGAGGCGGAGTTCCGCGCCGCCAGGAGGAAGAGCTTCTTTGACATGTCCGCGGACGAACTCTTCCAGGTGATTGACGAGCACGGGAAGCAGGGGGTGGACTACATCACCGTGCACGTGGGGGTGACCCTGAAGAACCTGGAGGTCTACCGTCACACAGAGCGCACCACGGGGATCGTGAGCCGGGGCGGGGGGCTCCTGGCCGCCTGGATGCTGAAGCGGGGGGAGGAGAACCCCCTCTACGCCCGCTTTGACGACCTCTTGGACATCGCCCGCACCTACGACATGACCCTTTCCTTGGGGGATGGCCTCAGGCCCGGTTCCCTGGCGGACAGCACCGACCGGGCCCAGATGGCCGAGCTCCTCACCATTGGGGAGTTGGTGGAAAGGGCCCGCCGGGCGGGGGTGCAGGCCATGGTGGAGGGGCCTGGGCACATCCCCTTGAACGAGGTGGCCACCAACGTGCAGATCCAAAAGAAGCTCACCGGCCACGCTCCCTTCTACATCCTGGGCATGCTCCCCGTGGATACCACCGCCGGCTTTGACCACATCGCCGGGGCCATCGGCGGGGCCTTGGCGGGCTGGATGGGGGCGGATATGCTCTGCTACCTCACGCCGGCGGAGCACCTGGGCCTCCCCACCCCAGAGCACGTAAAGGAGGGGGTGATCGCCTTCAAGATCGCCGCCCATGCCGCCGACGTGGCCCGGGGGAACCCTCGGGCTTTGGAGCGGAACCGCCTCATGTCCGAGGCCCGCTACCGCCTGGACTGGGAAGGCCAGTTCGCCCTCTGCCTCTATCCCGAGGAAGCCCGGAGGCTCAAGGAGGAGCGGGGCTCCAAGACCAAGGCCTGCAGCATGTGCGGCCCCTTCTGCCCCATGAACCTGGTGGAGGCGGTCCTTAAGGGGCGGGCCCGGATGGAACTGCCCGTGGGTTAGGGGTAGGGTGTGCGGGTAGCCCTTACCATAGCTGGCTCGGACTCCGGGGGCGGGGCCGGGGTGCAGGCAGACCTTAAGACCTTCTTCCGCTTCGGCGTCTATGGCACCAGCGCCCTCACCCTGGTGACGGCCCAGAACACCCTGGGAGTACAAAGGGTGGAACTCCTGCCCCCCGAGCTGGTATACCAGCAGATCCAAAGCGTGGCCGAGGACTTTCCCATCCACGCCGCCAAGACGGGGGCTTTGGGGAGCGCCGCCATCGTGGCGGCTGTGGCCCAAGGGGTGGAGCGCTACGGGATCCACCCCTTGGTGGTGGACCCGGTGATGGTGGCCAAAGGGGGGGACCCCCTGCTTGCCCCCGAAGGGGTTCGGGCCCTTAAGGAGCGGCTCTTCCCCCTGGCCGCCCTTGTCACTCCCAACCGCCTCGAGGCGGAAGCCCTCCTGCAAAGGCCCATCCCTACCCTAAGGGAGGCGGAGGAGGCGGCAATGGCCCTTCTCGCCCTTGGCCCCAAGGCCGTGCTTCTCAAGGGGGGCCATTTTGCAGGGGCGGAGGCCGTGGACCTCCTGGCCACGCCAAGGGGCATCCTGGCCTTCCGTGCCCCCCGTATCCCGACCCGAAACACCCACGGCACGGGGTGCACCCTCTCGGCCGCCATCGCTGCCCTCCTCGCCCTGGGAAAGCCCTTGGAAGAGGCGGTCGCCGAGGCCAAGGCCTACCTCACCCGGGCCCTGGAGACCGCCCCCGGCCTGGGGCGCGGGCACGGGCCCCTGAACCACTTCGCCTAGCTTAGAGGGCTGTGGCCCCCCTGTCTATGGGAAGCACCACCCCGGTGATGTAGTCCGAGGCGGGGCTGGCCAGGCAGAGCACCACGCCTCCCTTGGAGGGACTCCTTCCGCACCGGTAGCCGTACCCTCGGCCTTGCCCGGCTCGCTATACCTGGGGCTTTCTGCGGACCAGGGTGACAAACTCCCCCTCCTGTACCACCTCGCCCCGCTGGTTCAGGACCCGCACCCGCTGAACCACCACACCCCGGTCCGGCTTGCTGGTCTCATGCTTCTCCAGGATCTCGCTCTCCCCCCTCACCGTGTCCCCGATGAAGACGGGCTTTAGGAACTTGTAGTTACGGATCCCCATCCAGGCGATGATGGTGCCCTCAAAGTGCCCGCTTCGCTGTCGGAGGCCGGTGAGCATGGAAAGCACCAAGAGCCCATGGGCGATGCGCTGGCCGAAGGGGGTCTCCTTGGCGAACTCGGCATCGGTGTGGATGGGGTTGTAATCCCCGGAGACCCCGGCAAAGTTGACCACGTCGGCCTCGGTTACCGTGCGGGCCGGGGTGGTAAAGCGCTGGCCTACCTCAAAATCCTCAAAGTACATGGGCATCCCCATCACCTCCCTTAACCTTCCCCGAAGGCCTTGATCCCGGTGAGGTGCGCCCCGATGACCAGGGTCTGCACCTCGCTGGTCCCCTCGTAAAGGGTGAGGATGCGGGCGTCCCGGTAAAGCCGGGCCACCTCGTACTCCTCAAAGAAGCCGTAGCCCCCGTGGACCTGGATGGCCCGGTAGGCCACGCGGTTGGCGGCCTCCGAGGCGAAAAGCTTGGCCATGCTGGCCTCTAGGGTATACCGCTGCCCTTTGAGCTTTTTGGCCACCGCTTGGTAGGTGAGGAGCCGGCTGGCTTCCAGGTCCAGCTTCATCTGGGCCAGGTGGGCCTGGATTAGCTGAAAACTGGCGATGGGCCGGCCAAATTGCCGCCTCTCCTGGGCGTAGCGCAGCGAAAGGTCCAGGGCCCTTTGCATGAGCCCCACCGCCCCGGCCGCCAGGGAGATCCGGCCCGTGTCCAAGGTGGAAAGGGCGATTTTGAAGCCCTGCCCTTCCCCTCCCAGAATCCGGTCCTTGGGAATGCGCACGCCTTCCAGAAAGACCATCCCGGTGTCCGCCGCCCTAAGGCCCAGCTTCCCCTTTAGGGGTGTGGTCCGCACCCCGTCCTCTCGCTCCACCAGAAAAGCGGTAATGCCCCTACTGCCCTTTTGGGGTTCCGTCTTGGCGAAGATAAGGAAGACCTGGGCCACGTTGGCGTGGGAGATGAAGGTCTTTTGCCCTTCCAGAACGTAATAATCCCCATCCCGGTAAGCTCGGGTGCGCAGGCTTCCCGCATCCGACCCCGCTTCGGGCTCCGTGAGGCCGTAGGCCCCGAGGATCTCCCCTCGGGCCAGGCGGGGAATGTAGCGCTCCTTCTGTTCCCCCGTGCCGTAGGTGAGAAGGGGGGTAAGGACCAGGCTCTGCTGTACGGAAAGGATAGATCGTAAGGAAGCGTATCCCCCGAGCTCTTCCAATAGGGCCACGTAGGCCCAAAAGTCTAGCCCGGCTCCTCCTAGCTCCTCGGGCACGAAAACCCCTAAGAAGCCCAGCTCTCCCATCCGCTTCGCCAGAGGCCAAGGGAAAGCTTCCTCCTCCTCGTACTTGGCCAAAGCGGGCCCCGCCTCTTCCAGGAAACGCCTTGCCAACTGACGGATTTCCTTGTGTTCAGGCACTTCCATCTTCTAACCCCCTCAGGATGAGCTCAAAGTAGAACCTGGCCACCTCCTCCGCCCGCAAGGGCCCGCCTGGGCGGAACCAGCGGATCATCCAGTTCAGGAGGGAGAGCACGGCCCGTCCCGCCAGGGCCACGTCCACTTGGCGGAAGACCCCGGCTTCCATGCCCCTTTGGAGGAGGGTGCGCACCATTTCCTCGTACCGGTCGCGCAGGGCGATGATGGGCCTTTGCTTTTCCGGGGAGAGGCTTTGCAGGCCCTGGAGCATGGTGACGAAGAAGGGCCGGTTTTCCTCAAAGAACCGGGCGTGGCCCTCCATGAAGCGGAGCAGGGCCTCCTTGGGGTCGGAAACGGCTAGGGCCTTCTTGCCCTCGAGGAGGAGTCCTTCCAGGGCCTGTTGGCTGATCTCGTAAAGGACCTCCTCCTTGCTTTGGAAGTGGTGGTACAGGGCCGCTTTGGAAAGGCCTAGGGCCTCGGCCAAGTCCTGGACGCTGGTGGCCTCATAGCCCTTTTCCGTGAATAGCCGGGCGGCTTCTTCCAGGATGCGGTCGCGGGTGGCGGTTCCCATATCTCACCAACCGGTCGGTAAGGCCACTCTACCGCCAAGAGGCTGGGGGTGTCAAGGCCCAAGCCATCGCGATTCCACGTTTCCAGATGCCCATCTGGCTTGCAAACCGGGACCTTGCCAAACCCTATATAAATGTGGAAACATGGAAATGACCGGAGGTACTTATGAAGGTTACCCTCAGCGTGCTGAAGGCGGACATCGGCTCCATCGGAGGCCACACCCTACCGAGCCGCAAGGTGTTGGCCCAGGTGGAAGGAGTGGTTCGGGAGGCGGTGGGCCGCTTGCTCTTGGACGCCCACGTGTTTCACATAGGGGACGACATCGTCCTCCTCCTATCCCACGCCCAAGGTCCGCGAAACCCTGCTGTCCACGAGCTGGCGTGGAAGGCGTTTCAGGAAGGTACCCGGGTTGCTAAGGAAGAGGGCCTTTACGGGGCTGGGCAGGATCTTTTGAAGGACGCCTTTTCCGGTAACCTCCATGGCCTTGGGCCCCAGGTGGCGGAGATGGAGTTTGAGGAACGCCCTGCCGAGCCGTTCATGGTGCTGGCAGCGGATAAGACCGAGCCTGGGGCTTTCAACCTGCCCCTTTACCTGGCCTTTGCCGATCCCATGTACTCCTCTGGGCTTCTGCTTTCCCCCGATCTGCGCCCCGGTTTTCGCTTCCGCATCATGGACTTGGCCCAGACGGAAAGGGATAGCTATATCGTTCTTGACGCTCCCGAGAGGCTCTACGACATCGCCGCTCTGCTTCGGGATTCCCACCGGTTTGGGATAGAGTCCATTTGGTCCCGGCGCTATGGGGAAATCGCTGCCGTGGTGAGCACCACCCGCTTGCGCAACATCGCCGGGCGCTACGTGGGTAAGGACGACCCCGTGGCTATCGTCCGTACGCAGAAGATCTTTCCCGCCACGGAGGAGTTTGGCCCCCCCTTTGCCCTGGCCCCCTTCGTGGCCGGGGATACTCGGGGAAGCCACCACCTGCCCCTGATGCCGGTAAGGGCCAATACCCCCGCCTCCACCTTCTTCTGTGTACCCATGGTGTGCGGGTTGGCCTTTTCCCTTAAGGAGGGGCGGTTGTCTGAGCCGGTGGACCTCTTCGCGGACCCGGTTTGGGATGCCGTACGGGCTAAGGCGGTGGCCAAGGCCCAGGAGATGCGCCGCCAGGGCTTCTACGGGCCCGCCATGCTGCCCATGGAGGAACTGGAGTACACGGGCATTGCCGAGCGCCTTAGGGAGTTGGAGCGGGAGTTTTCTTAGGGCCTCGTGGGGACGCTGGGGGGCGTGGGCCCTTCGCTTGGAGAGGGGTAGACTTGCGGAGGAGGAATCCATGGACCTCACCTACTACCCCTATCCTTCCCGTCGGCACGTGGTCTTGGGCCGGCGGGGAGCGGTGGCCACCAGCCAGCCCCTGGCGGCCCTGGCAGGGATGGAGATGTTCCTAAAGGGAGGCAATGCCGTGGATGCTGCCATCGCCATGGCGGCTACGCTCACGGTGGTGGAACCCACCAGCAATGGCCTTGGGGGAGACCTTTTCGCCATGGTGTGGGATGGGAGGCTCCACGGCCTTAACGCCTCGGGGAAAAGCCCCCTGCGCCTTACCCCCGAGCGGATTCCCGAGGGGGGGATGCCGGAAAGGGGCTGGCTCCCGGTGACGGTGCCGGGGGCGGTCTCGGGATGGCGGGCGTTACACGAGCGCTTCGGAAGGCTTCCCTTTCCGGAAGTCCTTTCCCCAGCTATTCGTTACGCGGAAGAAGGTTTCCCCGTGGGCCCGGAAACGGCCCGGGCCTGGCGGCGGGCGGAGGAGATCTTCCTTCCCCTTAAGGGCCCTGAGTTCCAACCTTTTCAGGAGGTTTTCTTCCCCCAAGGCCGGGCGCCTGGGGCGGGAGAGGTGTGGGGAAGCCCCGGGCATGCCCAAACCCTAAGGGAGATCGGGGAGAGCTATGGGGAAAGCCTTTACCGGGGGAGGTTGGCGGAGGCCATTGCCAGCTTCAGCGAGGCCACTGGGGGTCTCCTTAGCCTCGAGGACCTCGCCTCCCATGAGCCGGAATGGGTGGAGCCCCTTTCCTTGGACTACCGGGGCCTGACCGTGCACGAGCTTCCCCCCAACGGGCAAGGGATTGCCGTTCTTCTGGCCTTGGCCATCCTGGAGGGATTTGACCTTAAGCCGGAGGATCCCTTCAGTTACCATCTGCAGATTGAGGCCATGCGTCTAGCCCTAGCCGATGCCTTCCGCCACGTGGCCGACCCCCGGTTCCTGGAGGTGGACCCAAGGGCCATGCTTTCTCCTAGCTACGTGGCGCAAAGGCAAAGGCTCATCGGGGATAGGGCCTTGCCGCAGGTGCTGCCCGGGCTCAGGCCGGAGGGAACCGTGTACCTGGCGGTGGCGGATGGGGAGATCCTGGTTTCCCTGATCCAGTCTAACTACCAGGGGTTTGGGGCGGGTATCCTCGTTCCCAAGACGGGTGTGGCCTTGCAAAACCGGGGCTTGGGGTTTTCCTTAGAGGAGGACCACCCCAACCGGGTGGGGCCGGGGAAGCGTCCCTACCACACCATCATCCCGGGGTTCCTGACCCAGGAGGGGAACCCCTTAGGCCCCTTTGGGGTCATGGGGGGGTATATGCAGCCCCAGGGGCATGTGCAGGTGGTGGTGGGCCTTGCGGATTTTCGCCTAAATCCCCAGGCGGCCTTGGACCGGCCGCGTTGGCAGGTGGCCTCGGGTAGGGGAGGGGAGGGTGAGGTGCTTCTGGAGCCTGGGATACCCCTTAGCACGGCCCTCTTCCTAAAGGACTTGGGCCACCGGGTGCGGTATGAGGTGGAGGCCAGCGCGTTTGGCCGGGGGCAGGTGGTGCTTAGGTACGGGGAGTCGTGGGTGGCGGCCTCGGATTGGAGGGCTGAGGGGATGGCCTTGGCGTGGTGATGCTGTGGGGAGGAAAAGCACAAGCATTGCTAATCGTGATATCATTCACATAATAGCCCCTCCAAAGTCCCCTACCCTTTCCTTCTGGTCCGTTTCCTAAGCGCCACCGGAATGACGCCTATCCAAGGGCTCTTTCCGGGACCCTCAGCTGGGCGCGACCCAGGGGGCCATCATACCCTTTTCTCGTGTTTCGTTCCCCGAGTTCCACTGAGATGCCACCTATCCAAGGGCTTTTCCGGGGTCCCCACCCTGGCTTAAGCCAGGGTGGGGTAGCATCAGACCTTCTCCACCACCACGGCAATCCCTTGGCCCACACCGATGCACATGGTGGCCAGACCGATTTCCACTCCCCTCCTTCCCATCTCGTGGAGGAGGGTGGTGAGGATCCGGGCTCCCGAGGCCCCCAAGGGATGGCCCAAGGCGATGGCCCCGCCGTTGGGGTTCAGGCGGGGGTCCTCCATGTCCAGGCCCCATTCCCGCAAGACCGCTAGGCTTTGGGCGGCGAAGGCCTCGTTGAGCTCAATCAGGCCGATGTCCTTCAGGGTAAGCCCCGCCCGGTCCAGGGCTTTCTTGGTGGAGGGTACAGGGCCAATGCCCATGATCCTCGGGGGAACCCCGGCTACCGCGATACTCTTGATCCTGGCTAAGGGCCTGAGGCCATGGGCCTTGGCGTAACCGTCGGAGACCAGGAGGACAGCGCTAGCCCCGTCGTTAAGGGGACTAGAGTTGCCCGCGGTCACCGTTCCCCCTTCCCGGAAGACGGGTTTCAGTTGGCCCAGCCTTTCCAGGGAAGTATCCCGCCTGGGGCCTTCGTCCACGGAAACCAAGGCCTCTTCCTTGCCCCGTTTTACCGGTACGGGGACCACCTCCTCGTAAAAGCGCCCTTCTTCCCAAGCCCGAATGGCCTTCTGATGGGAGAGGAGGGCAAAGCGGTCCTGTTCTTCCCTGGGGATCTGGTACATCTCCGCCAGGTTCTCCGCGGTTTCCCCCATGCTCTCCGTGCCGTAGAGGGCCTGCATCCTGGGGTTTACCAGGCGCCAGCCCAAGGTGGTGTCGTACATGACCGTGTTGCCCGTGGGAAAGGGCTTCTCCGCCTTGGGCACCACAAAGGGGGCCCTGGACATGGACTCCACCCCGCCCCCGATGTAGACATGCCCCTCCCCCGCCCAGATGGCCCGGGCGGCTTGGGCGACGGCCTCGAGGCCCGAGCCGCAAAGGCGGTTCACGGTACAGCCTGCCACCTCCACGGGAAAGCCTGCCAGGAGAAGGGCCATGCGGGCCACGTTGCGGTTGTCCTCCCCGGCCTGGTTGGCGCAGCCGGCGTAAACATCCTCCACGGCCTCCTTGGGTACCCCGCTTCGCTCCATGAGGGCGGAAAGGACATGGGCCAGGAGGTCATCGGGGCGCACCGTGGCCAGGGCGCCCCCGTGCTTGCCGATGGGGGTTCTCAGAGCTTCTACAATCCAGGTTTCGGGCATGGGGCCTCCTTACCGACCGTTCGGTAATAGCTTAAGGGGCGTGGGCGGTGGAGTCAATACATTTGATGAGAGAAAGTTCACGGGTGGGCTTAATCGTGAAGCTAAGCACTAATCTACTTCCCCAATCTACTTCCCCACGTACACCGCCCCAAGCTCTTCCCACAAAGCCTCCACACTCTCCGCAGGCAAGCGGCAGCTTCCCTCACGGCACAGGTAGGCCCTCCCTGGTTCCCGCCCTGCCAGGCTGGGAAGGGCCTCAGGAGGACCGCTCACCAGCTGGGTAAGGGGCAGGTAAAGCCCCCGCACCACCCCTAAAAGGGGTGAGGGGATGGGAAGGGCCAGCTCCGTACCCTCCAAAAGCAGGCGGTGGACTAAGAGGAAGCCGGGAAGGGCCTGGGGGTAGCGCTCCAACCACAGGGCCACCTCCTCCAAAAGGGCCTGGGCCCGCTTCCGGTAGTCCCCGCCAAAGACCGCGTGTAGCCGCCAAAGGGCCTCGGCCAGGGCGCTTGCCCCGGAGGGGAGGGTGGTTTCCTCCACGTCCCGGGTGGGGAGGGGAAGGAGGGTTTGGGCCTTAAGGCCACCTTCCCGAAAGTGGGTCCAAGCAGCCTCCGCCAAGTACCTTGCCCGCTCCAGGTAAGGCCACTCCCCGGTGGCGGTATAGATCTCCAACAGGGCCAGGGCGGCAAAGCTCTGGTCCTGGAGGAAGGCCTCCTCCCCCAGGCATCCCGCCCGCCACACGTGCCGCAAAAGACCTTCCCGGTGCATACCCGTAAGGAGAAAGTGAGCCCCCCTCCGCGCCGCCATCAGGTAACGGTCATCCCCCAAAAGCCTTCCCCCTTCCGCCAGGGCCCGCACCGCCAAGCTGGACCAGTCGGCCAGGACCTCGTCGTCCAAGCCTGGGGGCATGCGGTGCCGCCTTAGGGCCAAAAGCTGGGCCAAAACCCCCTCCCGCCAAGCGGCAAAGCCTTCTCCCAGCAGGCCCTTCACCTCCTCCTCGCCCCAAGCGGTGAGGACGTACCTAGGGGACCCGTCCTTACCCGTGATGGGAAAGGCGCTTTCCAAGGCAAAGTACCGCTGGGCCAAGGGGTAATCCTCGCCCAAGGCCCCTTCCAGCTCCTCTAGGCTCCAGGTATAGTAACGCCCTTCCTCCCCCTCGCTTTCCGCATCCAGGGCCGTATAGAACCCCCCAGCCCGATCCTGCATGGACAGGATCCAGTCCAGGGTCTCCCGGGCTACCCGCAGGAAGAGGGGCTTGTCAAAAACCCGGTAGGCTCCCAGATAAACCCGGGCCAGAAGGGCGTTATCGTAGAGCATCTTCTCAAAGTGCGGCAGGTACCAGCGCCGGTCCACGGCGTAGCGATGAAATCCGCTGCCCACCTGGTCGTACACCCCACCCAAAGCCATGCCCTCGAGGGTTTTGCGCACCATCCGCCTTGCCCCCTCCTCCCCCCGCCAGACCAGGGGTAAAAGGTAGAGGAGGAGGGCTCCTTGGGGGAACTTGGGTGCCGGCAAAAACCCGCCCCATTCGGGGTCAAAGGAGGACCCTAGGGCCTGGAGGGCCTTGGCCTCCGCCTCCTTGGGTACCGGCCCAGGAGGGGGGGTAAGGCTTCGCCATAGGGCTTGGGCAAGGCGCTCGGCTTCCCCTTCCACCTCCACCCGCCTTGCCTGCCAGGCTTCGGCCACCGCCAGGAGGACCCGCTTGAAGCCGGGCAGGCCCGCCCGATCCTCCTTGGGGAAGTAGGTGCCCCCGAAAAAGGGTTTGCCCTCTGGGGTGAGGAAGAGGCTCATGGGCCAGCCCCCCTGGCCGGTGAGGCTCACTAGGGCCTGCATGTAGGCAGCGTCCACGTCCGGCCGCTCTTCCCGGTCCACCTTCACCGGCACGAAGTAGCGGTTGAGAAGCTCCGCCACCTCGGGGTCCTGAAAGGACTCCCGGTGCATCACGTGGCACCAATGGCAGGCGCTGTAGCCCACGGAGAGGAAGAGGGGCTTCCCTTCCTCCTTGGCCAGCATGAAGGCTTCCTCCCCGAAGGGGAACCAGTTCACGGGATCCTCCGCGTGTTGCAGAAGGTAGGGGCTTAAAGAGCCCCGGAGGCGGTTGGCCATGGTTAAAGCCTAGCCCCATTGGAGCCTTCGGGTAGGTTACCACCTTACAAAACCTCCCTGGGCTTTACAGGGCTTAACATGGAGGCATGCTCCGGGTACTGGGGGGGCTCCAGCTGGAGGGGCATACCTTCCACCGCCCCAAGCCCCTGCTCCTCCTGGCCTACCTGGTCCTGGAAGGACCTAAGGCCCGGCGCCACCTAGCGGAGCTCTTTTGGCCCGAAGCCCAGGACCCCCTGAATAGCCTTTCCGTGGCCCTTACCCAGCTCAAGCCCCTGGGGGTGGTGGAGGGGGGAGAGGTGCTCAAGGCCCGGGTTGCCACCGACCTTCAGGCCCTCCGCCTTGCCCTTAAGGAGGGGCGCCTAGGGGAGGTCCGACGCCTTTACCGGGGTACCTTTCTGGAGGGCGTGGAGCTACCCTTGGGCGAGGAGCTGGAGGAATGGGTCTGGTCCACCCGGGAAAGGGTGGCCCTGGAGGTCTACGGGGCCTTTGCCCAGCAGGCCCGGGCCTTCTACCTCCTGGGGCTTCCCGAACGGGGCAAGGCCCTCTTGGAGGAAGCGCATTCCTTGCCTGGAGTCCGCTGGGCGGTGGAGGGAGGGGAAGAGGGCTTCCAGCCACCACCGCCCCTGTCTAAGGAGGCCCGCAAAGCCTTTTTTGGCCTGTATTTCCGCCCTCAAGAGGCGGTGGAAGCCCTGGGAATTCCGGTGGCCCTGCTGGAGCTTCTCCAGGAGGAGGATCTCGTGGGGGAGGGGGGCAGGGCCATTCCCTTGGAGGGCCTTCCCCGAGGGGATAGCCTGGACCGGGGCGCCCTTCAGCACCTCCCCCTCGAGGCCCAGGAAGCCGCCCTCCTTTTGGCCCGCCGCCTACCTCTAAAGGAGGCCCTCCCCCTTTACCTCCTGGCCCGGCCCCTTTGGGGGACGGAGGACCACGAACGGGCAGGGAAGGGTCTCCTAGGGGAAGTGCGCAAGCTCATTTTGGAAAATCCCCACCTGGGACTGGAGCTTTTGGCCGCACTGCCTGGAAGGCCGGAGGTGCTCCTCCTCCGCTCCCGAATCCTAGAGAGGCTGGGGCGCTACTGGGAGGCCCTCGAGGCCCTGGAGGGTACGGAGATGCGTCAGAGGGACCTCCAAAGTGAGGTAGCGGCAGTGCGGGGCAGTATTCTCTTCCGCCTAGGCCAGGTGGAGGCGGCCATGAAGGAGGCGGAGCTGGCCCGCCAAGGAAGCCCCTGGGCCCAGGGGGAGGCCTTGAACCTGGAGGGGCTCATGGCCCTAAGCCACGGCCGGTTTGCCGAGGCTGCGGAGCTTTTCGCCCGGGCAGCGGTCCGCTTCCTGGCGGCGGGGGAGGTGGCCCGGCAAGTGGACGCCCTCAACAACCGGGCGGTGGCCCTCTTTGAGGCGGGCCGTTCAGAGGCAGAAAGGGTTTTCGCCGAGGCCCTGGAAGCGGCGGGGGACACCCCTCTCCTTCGAGCCCGGGTGCTCCTAAACCTGGGGGTGGTGCGGGAACGGCAGGGCCGCCCCGAGGAGGCGGAGGCCCTCTACCAGGAGGCCTTGCGCCTGGCGGAGGAGGCGGGTGTGCTGGAAGCCCTGGGCCGGGCCTGGAACAACCTAGGGGCGCTTTACCACCGTCAAGGGCAAAGGGAAAAGGCCGAAACGGCCTACCGTAAGGCCCTGCTTTTGGCCAAGGAAGGCCGGGACTGGATGCTCACCGCCGCGGTGCTGGCCAACCTGGCCGAGCTGAGGCAGGACCCCGCGACCCTCCAGGAGGCCATCGCCCTCCTGGAGGAGGCCCGTTACACGGTGCTGGCGGAAAGGTACCGGAAGCGGATGGAGGCGTTCACCCAGCGTTAAGGCCCTGTTCAACCCCCCTGGGCTAAAAGGAGGTTGGCGGCGAAAGGGGAAGCCGCCAAGGAGGTGAAGGACATGCTCAGGAAGGCGCTTTTGGCTGTGACCTTGGCCCTGGGGTTCCTGGTGCCCGCCCTGGCATGGGGTGGGAAGGAGGGGCACTCCCTGAACTATTACGCCGGGGGCTTCTACGTGTACGGGCACGCCTCAGGGGAGGAGGGGACCTTCTTAGGCCGGTACACTGGGGGCTTCTTCGTCTATAGGTTCGGGTACACGGGCGGCTTCTTCGTTTAGTGACGACTCCCCGCTCTAAAGAGCGAGGCTTCTCGGTTCCGGGTATAGACCCGTAGCCGAAGGCCCCGGCAAGGTAGCCTTTCGGCTGACCCAGGCCTTAGCCAAGATGTTCACTGCCGCTGCCACGTCCCGATGGAGAAGAGCCCCACAAGAAGGACATTTAAACTCCCTGACCCACAGGGGCTTCTTCTCCCGGTGACCACAGACAGGGCAGTCTTGGCTTGTGTACTTGGGGTCCACCCCGATGACCCGCCTACCAGCTTCCGCCGCTTTGTAGGCAAGGATTTGGAGAAACTGTCCCCACCCTGCGTCAAGTACCCCTTTGGCAAGGTAGGAACCGGATAAACCGTTTATGTTTAATTCTTCATGGACAATGGTGCCATAGCGGTTTACAAGCCTCCTGGCAAGCTTGTGGTGGAAGTCTTTGCGCTGATTGGCAACCTTGCGGTGCAGTTTGGCAAGCCGTCTTTTGGCCTTCTTGTAACGGTGGCTACCCCTTTTCTTTCGGGAGAGCTTCCTTTGGGCTTTAACAAGCTTTTCCTGGGCCTTCTGATAGTACCTGGGAGCTTCTACCATCTCCCCGTCGGAGGTAACGAGGAAGTGAGGGTTGGTGCCCAGGTCTATGCCAATGGCTTCATGGCTTTCGGGCAAGGGTTTAGGGTCCACTTCACAGACAAAGATGATGTACCAGTCATCCCCTTCCCGCTTTACCGTAGCCGTCTTGATCCTGCCTTCCAGAGGTCGGTGAAGTTTCACCTTCACCGACCCAACACCGTAGATGAAAACCCGTTTGCCGTCCTTCTGAAGTTTGACCCCGGTAGTTCCAGCTTGGGGAAAGGTAAAGGAGTCGTAGCGTCCTTTTCCTTTGAAGCGGGGGTAACCGGGTTTTTGTCCCTTCTTGACCCTCCGGAAGAAGCCCTGGAAAGCCCTATCTACCTTCTGTATAACATCCTGTAGGACC